>JBFMDV010000006.1 GCA_040753875.1 Candidatus Zixiibacteriota bacterium
GGCGCTCCGCCCCCTCAGTCATTGCGAGGCGCTTCGCCGAAGCAATCTCGTCGCGGGATGGTAGGTCCATCATTGCGAGGCGGGTCGCCAGTTCCGTCATTGCGAGGCGCTTCGCCGAAGCAATCTCTCTTATCGCCATGTCACGAATCGTCCTCTTGTCATTCACCCTCTCCGCACTCATCCTCGGCTGCGGCGGCGGTGACACCGCCAGCAAACTCGGGTTCGACAAAACTCGGCTTGAGTACCAGGTCATCCAAACAGAACTGAAACTCGCCGCCACGGAGAAACCGTACCTAGTGCTCGACTTCAAGGACAAAGAGTTCCGCCTGATGCTCAAAGGCGCAGTTGTCTGGAACTACCCGCTGAAAGTTGCATCGGGCCACGACGATGAGATCTGGGAGTTTGTGCAGACGTTTGTCGGCAGCGAGCATCGCCTCGTGCGCGCCCTCTCCGAAACGCACCTGTTTGCCGCCGCCTCACAGACCCCGGATTCGATTCTGGCGATTGTCAGCGATGTCACCAAATTCAAACCCGAACTTTTGCAGCGGGTGATCCCTGCTCGTTTCCAGATGCTGTGGGGAAATGATCTGATCCTCGATGTCCGCAGTGACGTGGCGGGAAAAACAACCAGTCAGTTCAAGAACACCATTCTCGAAGTGCGTCACGTACTGCAGTTGCCGTTCGGCGAAGCGCATCTCACGATCGATATGGATAAGACGCACGCCCTGACACTCTTGCGCGTCGCCCAGCCCGGCCTCCCGACCCTCATCTACCCGCCGGCATAACAGCCCGTTGAAAAAGGCTCTTTCGTCATTGCGAGGAGTTCCGCCGAAGGCGGAACGAACGAAGCAATCTCGACCTCAAAGCCGAGCACTTCGTAACCTCTCCGCTTGACTCCCCGAATCAACCAGAGCTATTCTACTGCCATGAGCAGAGCAGAATGGCTTGCAGCAGTGGCGTTGTTTGCCACAATGGCGCTGTTTGGGATCGCTTCCTATGTGCCGTTGCAGTCCATGTGGGGGATCAATCATCTGCAGTTTCTGCCGCCGTGGGTGTGGTATGCGTACTGGTTCGCATGTGTCCTCATTCTCCTCCTGATTGTTATTAGAGGCTCTGAAAGTTTCTTCATCCGTGCAGTCGATACGATTGGCGGTTTCTTTTTTTCAGACAGTATTTGGCCAAAGCTGATCCTCGTCGGCGTTGCAGCGGCAGCTTTCTACTTGTTCGCGATGCGGACGAACTTTCTGGGCGATGGTTACGTTTTGCTGTCTGTCTTCGGGCAGGGGGAGACTCATCTGGAAAAGTGGACTGAGACTGGCGCAATAACTGTCGTGCATTGGCTACAGTCGCTGTTCGGTGAACATACCAAGATGACAGCTCTTCGGACTTTTCGCTTGCTGTCATTCGTTTCCGGCGCAGTCGTTGTCTACAATCTTATTGACATTGCCAAACGACTGTCAGGACGGAATGGATGGCGCATGGTCTACCTTAGCATCCTGATCTTCTCAAGCGGACTGTTACTGTTTTTCGGCTACGTTGAACTGTATCCCTTGTTATGGGCCACTGTGACAACGTTCATCAGTCTTTCGCTGCGGTATTTGGAACGCGGGAGGGGACTGATATTCGTTTTGCTGCTGTTCGCACTATCATCATATCTGCATCTCATGACACTCTGTCTGGCAGCTGGACCTGCACTCCTGATCGCTGACAGGGTGCCTCAGTGTCGGTCCTTTCTCGCAAAGAACTGGCGCTTCCAATTATTCGTCGTCGGCACGGTGACACTTGGTGTTCTGGCTATCGGGCTAATTGCAAACGAGTTGTGGCCTGTAGGCATCTTTTTGCCGTTGATCACCGGACGTTCAGGCGCGGAAGACTACGCTGTTTTGAGCGGCAAGCATCTGCTCGACATCGCGAATCAGTTGCTGCTTATGTACCCAGGTTTAATCGCATTGACTCTTTATGCTTTCTCACGTCGAACGGGAAACGATCCTGATCGAAAGCGCCAGTTCTTCGGCACTATGGCGGCTGGGGCCGTCGTGTTCCTTATTCTGGTCGACCCGGGTCTGGGAATGGCACGCGATTGGGATCTGATGTCCTTGTGCGTCCTTCCCATTTGCCTTTATCTAATGACTCGAATCGAGAATAACGCATATTTGGCCGGCGGGAAGCTGCTTGCTGCATCAATCGTGTTATCTGCGTTTGTCAGCATTACGTACGTTTCAGCTAACATCGTAGTTGAGTCTTCAGAGAAACGCTTTGTATCTCTCGTTGACTACTATGGCTCGAAAGACCGATCAGGCTGGAGTTCCGCCGCTGCCTACTTCAGAGACAAAGGGGACTCCAGGAATCTGAACCTGGTGCTTGACAGAATGAACAGGTACTTCCCGGAGGAAGCGTTGCTGGCGGAAACGTATACCTCGCTCGACCGGCAGGACTATGCTCGCGCCGTTTCGCTTGCTCAGCGTCTCGTGGCGCTCGACTCAGCGAATACACGCTACTTGCAGGTGCTGGGTAAAGCGTATGGCAAGGTGGGCGAATATGAGCGAGGCGAATCGTGCTACCTGAAAGCGCTCAAGATCAAACCGGGGAGCATATTTCTGAGAAACGAACTTGGGCAACTATACATACAGGCTGGCAGATACAACGATGCACTCCGTTTACTGAAAGCTGCAACGCGGCTTGACCCCACTCTTTCGTATGTGCAGGAAGGGATCGCGCTGGCCTATTTCCGAATGGGATTCCTGGATTCGGCCTCTGCAGTCGCCGACACTCTCTTTGGACAGGAAGCCAACTCGGCCGGCGGACATCTGATCCGAATGATAGTTGCAATTCAGCAGGGGGATCTCCAAACCGCGGGCGAGTATCTGGCTGCCTTTCGTCAATACGGCGTAGGTCGTTCAGATTACCAGTCGATACTCGAATACTATTCGTATTTGGAACGCTAGATCTTGGGAATCTGCGAGATTCTCAGAATGGATACCGACCCGGTCTTGGTCAGGTGTGCTCTCTTCTCTGCCACTTCAACCGCGACCCCACCAATGGCACCGCGATCAATAATACCGCCCCGATCACCATCACCCACCAGCCGTACTCGATATTCACGCCCTTGAGAAACCCGACCCCGATATCCTGAAGCGGCGATTTGTCCATACCCTGCTGGAGATCCTGCTGGTAACCGGACCGCCGCTCGTGAATCGAGATGAGCGAATAGATAACCAAACCGAGCGATGCCAATCCTGTGATGTAGAGCGCACGGTATTTCCTCAAGAGCACAATGAGTACGGAAAGTCCCGCCAGACCGATCAAAATCCAGGCGCCGCTCTTGCTGAGCTGGAAGAAGTTCTTGTCGAGCAGAAGCGGCACGCCGAGCATAGGCAAGAACGCACCGGTGGCGTTGAGCGCGGAGGCAACGAGTGCGATGAGTTGTCGAATTTCCAGCTTCATGCCGCTCAGCAATATATCCGTGTGTCAATTGACCGCAAGCTTTCGACATGAAACGGCCGGCCCGAACAACCCGGACCGGCCTGCAAAAGGCGATTTGATTCTGAATTACGCGCTGTCTAAAACGCTATACCGCTCACGATGAAACTGAGGTGCGAGTGCTCGAAATCCACGCCCGCGTCTTTCGTTTTCCCGAACGAGATATACACGCCTGCCTGCCAGTGGCGCGCAAACTCGTAGCCGCCGCCAAGGAGCAGAGCGATGCCGGGATCCGTGGCGTCGAAATCCCCAACCTTGAAATACTGCAGACCGAGCCCGACTGTCGAGAACGCCGACTTGCCGACGGCACCGAAGTAATGGTACCAGGCCGCGCCGTTGAATGCCTGACCCACACTCTCGTCGAAGAAGTCGGAATTGTACATGGCGGCATTCCCCTCGTACACCAGCATGTTGTTGTCATCGAAGGCACCGCCGATGATAAATTGAAATGCCACTCCGGCGGCACTTTCATCGACACCAACTGTTGCGTTCCAGATCGGGACCTCGACCTTCCATTTGCTTGTAGCCGCGATCCCCGCCCCGCCGCCCAGCACAAAGCCCCTTCGCTGGCCGTTGAACGCGAACGATGTTCCGCTGAGAAGCACAATTGCCGCCAGACTTCCGATAATAGCCCTCTTCATATGATCCTCCGTAAGTGAGACGTGGTACGGCTATGTCCAACCACAACATAGGCACGCGTGGACTGATTGGTCAAGTTTTTTGATTGCGTGGTACGTGCAGCCGGTGGTGATTGGCGTGCTACAATTCAAGTCGATACAACGGCCTGCTGTAAGACAGCCGCTGAACCAACTTGAACCCGAGCTTCTTGAACACCGCCTCGGGACCGGTGTAGACGAATGCGGCCGGCAGCTTGTTACCGTCTTTGGTAAGCGGCACTGGGTACGCTTCAACAATCCGCCCTTTTCGCTTTTTGATCGCTTTGATGGCCGTCTCAGCCAGTGTGTACACGAGTCCCTGTTGTCGGTATTCTTTGTCGATATAGAAACAGTTGATTGACCAAACCTTGTCGATATCATCGCGCCGATACGCCTTGGCGGTCTCGGTGCGAGGGAAATCAGTTCTGCGGCCGAAGGAGCACCAGCCGACCGGGCGGTCTTGGTCAAATGCCAGAACACCGAGGACCTTGCCTGCCTTGATAAGCTTCATCATGGCCTTTCGATTGGGCTCCCCTGTGGCTTCCCGCCACATCTTGCCGCCGTGCGGAATTCGCCAGTACATGCACCAGCATCCGCCACACGCCCCTTTGGCGCCAAACAACTTTTCCACGTGCGGCCAGTCGGTCGGTCTCAATTCTCGAATAGTCATGCTCATACAATCCCCGATTTCTGCCATAATGCTACCATTTCTCGACCCTTCGAGCAATCACTTTTCAAATGACCACAGGGACGGGCCGTCCCCATCCTGACGACAAAAACAACTTGCGTTCGTCGGGCGTAAAGACATAATTGGTGCACCCGTGCATTTCGACTTCGTGGGAGTTGACCGGCGAAGGGAGCAGCGGCCGATCGCATGGCCTGCACAACAGTTATTTGCGAAAGGTGGCGTACGATGAAATTTGAAGATTCCCTGCAAGGTAATATTGTCATTTTGGACGTCTCAGGCAAAATCATGGGTGGTGAAGAGACCACTATGTTCCACGGGCGCATTCACGAGTATATCACCCAGAACAAGAAGAACTTCATCGTGGATCTGGCCAGGGTGGAATGGATGAATTCGGTCGGTCTGGGGATGCTGATCTCCGCCCTCACTACAGTGAAGAACGCCGGCGGGCGACTGGTACTGGCCAATATCACCAAGATCGAATCGGTCCTCACAATCACACGCCTCATTTCGGTCTTCGAGCATTACGACAGCCGGGCCGAAGCGCTCAAGGCGTTTACCAAGTAATCCCCGTTCTTTATATCTGTACCACGGACCAAATCAGGGCCCCGCAGGGGGCCTTTTGTGTGTAGTGGCGGTTCTTTTAAGCAGCCCGGCCCGTTCTTCAGACCTGCAGTTACCTACCCATGAAACCGCATGCCGGGCGCGCCGTATAGTGTAGAATGAGCGGATCTCGTCTCCACTGGATCATTATGGAACTACTCTGGCTGGCGGTTCTTCTGCTTCTGCCCAGGCCGGGGTGCGCACAGGGAGAATTCACTCCGCAGTTTCACCCTACTCTGCAGGTCGTTCCTCTCAACAGTGAGATTCGCATAGATGGTGATTTGAGCGACTCCGGATGGGAACATGCCGCCGTGGCCGCAAATTTCTCCGAGACCAACCCCGGCGACCAGATCAAACCGCCCGTGGAATCCAAAGCGCTGATAACGTATGACCGCAACAAGCTATATATCGCGCTTATTGCTTACGACAACCCGGCTACCATTCGGGCCTCGTGGAGTGATCGCGACAATATTTTCCGCGACGACTATTTCGGCCTCATGCTCGACACCTATGGCGACGCTTCATGGGGCTATGAACTGTTCGTCAATCCGTTCGGCATACAAGGGGATTTGCGGATGCTGGCCAACGGCAATGAAGAGATCGGATTTGACCTGGTCTGGGAGTCGCGCGGCAAGGTGACCGACAGCGGCTATCAGGTGGAAATTGCAATTCCTTTCTCGAGCCTGCGCTTCCCCAACAAGCCGGAGCAGACCTGGCGCGCCAACTTCTGGCGAGACCATCAGCGTGACGTGCGCCGCAGATACGCTTGGGCCGCTCAGAAGCGCGGCGAGTCCTGCTTCATGTGTCAGTGGGGGACTCTGACCGGGATCAAGGATATAAGATCATCGACCAATCTCGACCTCCTGCCGGCCGTCGTGGCGTACCAATCCGGCGCTCTCAAGGACGGCGACGACCCCAGATCAACATTTCACAACGGCGATCCGGATGCCGAACTCGGCCTGAACGCGCGGTATGGACTCTCCTCCAATGCCTCGCTTGAGCTGGCCGTCAACCCCGACTTCAGCCAGGTGGAGTCCGATGCCACTCAGATCGATGTGAACACGGCCGATGCGCTCTTTTACGAAGAGCGCCGCCCCTTCTTTCAGGAGGGGAGCGACCTGTACAGCATGTGGGTTACCACCGTACATACCCGGACGATCGTCAATCCGGCCGTGGCCACCAAGTTCACGGCCAAGGTGGGTAGGACCAACGTCGGCTATTTCCTGGCCCGTGACGACAACGGGTTGGTCCTTATTCCGCGTGAAGAAGGAACATTCATCGGGGAAAACACTCGCAAGAGCACCACGCAGGTGCTCAGGGGTAAGCGGACGTTTGGGGACGATTCCTTTGTGGGCGCGATCTTCACCGACCGCCGCATGGAAGGGGACGGCAACAACACGGTGATGGGAGGGGACTTGGCCCTTCGCTTCACCCCGCACTATCGGATACAACTGTTGGGCTTGGCCAGCCGTACGACCGAGGGGACAGACACCCTGCTGACTGCCGGCGCCGGACAGAGAACCATTGAACGGGGACGCCACACCCTGGCCTATGATGGCGAGACCTATTGGGGGCATGCCGCCAAAGCAACTGTGGTCCGAAACGGCCGAACGTGGAACGCCAATATTTCGTATTTCGAATACAGTCCCACGTTCAGAGCGGACAACGGATTCATCACCCGCAACGACCGGCGCTGGGTGGAATCATCGCAGGGTTTGATCTTCCGTCCCAATCGGCCAGGGCTGCGGTGGATCGAATTCGGTTTAGATGCCGGTCGAGTCTGGAATTTCGACAACCTTCGCAAGGACGAGTGGCTGGTCCCGGTTATCAGTCTTAACACGTTTGGTTCGACCGAGTTCTGGATCAATTATCTGTTCAGTCGCGAGTTGTATCGCAACATCTGGTTTCCGGGTATCCGCCGACTGGAATTGGGATTCGATACCCGCTTCAGCGGCAAAGTCAGTTTTGGCTTCGAGGGAAACTATGGGCGTGAGATCGCGCGTGGCGGCCAGTTGATAACGCCGGTGCTGGGCAAGGGGGGCAGATTGGAATACTACGCTACCATGAAGCCGACCTCCCGACTGGCGCTGGAGCCGCAGTTCGAGTATTCGCATCTGGATTTCCCGGACAGCAGCCGGAACATCTACGATGTCTACGTCTTTCGAACCCGCGTTAACTACCAGTTCACTCGGGAATGGTTCCTGCGTCTGGTGATCGAACATGTGAATGCCAGGGAATTCGATGGTGTCGACAGCTACAGCAAAGACTCGTACCTTACCCTCGAGCCGCTGGTGAGCTACAAGCTGAATCCGTTTACGATTTTCTATGTCGGCTCAGCGCACAACTACTGGGACCAGGGGAAATCAGGTCATTACTATCGTACCTCACAGCACTTCTTCGCCAAACTTCAGTACCTGATCAGGGCATAGGCGTCGTTACATGGCACAGCAGATCGTTCAGGTGGATGCCTTCACGGACAAACCGTTTGCGGGCAATCCGGCCTGTGTTTGCATCTTAGACGGCCCCGCTGAAGAACGCTGGATGCAGTGGATCGCATCTGAGATGAATCTCTCCGAAACCGCCTTTCTATATCCACAGGGAGACGGCTTTCAGCTCCGCTGGTTCACCCCCAAGGCGGAAGTAGCCCTGTGTGGTCATGCAACACTGGCCAGCGCGCATGTCCTCTGGCAGGATGGTCACGCGAAGCCGGATCAGATCATTTCATTCTCGACGCTGAGCGGAATTCTCAAGGCGCGTCGTGACGGCAACTGGATCGAACTCGACTTTCCCACCAAGGTGGTCGCGCTAGTGGAACCGCCGGAGGGCCTGCTGGAGTCACTTGGCGTCACAGCGCGCTATGTCGGCAAGAACCAGTTTGATTATCTGGTCGAGGTTGATTCGGAGCAAATCGTCCGAGACCTTAAGCCGGACTTTGGGCTCCTTACTGCGCTGCCGGTCCGGGGCGCCATCGTCACCGCTAAATCATCATCGGCGCAATTCGATTTTGTTTCCCGGTTTTTTGCTCCTGCCGTTGGCGTCAACGAAGATCCGGTCACCGGCTCCGCACACTGCGCTCTGGGGCCATACTGGCAGGGACGACTGAACAAATCCGAATTTCTCGCTTATCAAGCGTCCGAGCGTGGCGGTGTCATGCGGGTACGCGTGGCCGGCGGTCGCGCCCTTCTCTCCGGCCAGGCCGTTACCGTCCTCCGGTGCGAGCTGATGGCTCACTAACCAAACTAGGCCATTAGGGAACCGTTACGGCCGGAGTGTCTATACTTTAGTCTAATCCCGGGAGTCCACCTGCAGAAAGTGATTTTCTAACCCCTTTGTGCTTGCTATAATATCAGAAGAAATAGTTTGGATCAGGTCCTCCGAAATGCTAGAGATAATTAACGTCGCAAGTGTACCACAAAGAAGCCCTTTTCGGTACCCCGGTGGGAAGACGTGGTTGATTCCGGCAATAAGACAGTGGCTCACTAGCCTAACGATTACTCCTACCTGTTTGGTGGAGCCATTTGCCGGAGGAGGGATTGTCGGTCTGACGGCGGCATTTGAGGGCCATGTAGATCGTGTACTGTTCGCGGAGATCGATCCTGATGTTGCCGCAGTCTGGAAGACTATGCTGAACGGTCAGGCTAAGTGGCTCGCCGACGAAATAGTCAGTTTCCAAATGACACACGATAATCTCGCTCGAAGACTGGCAATGGGAGGAAACGGCTCGCTTAGGGAGCGGGCTTTTGTGACAATTCTACGCAATCGAGTCAGCAGAGGTGGGATTTTGGCACCGGGAGCGGGGGTGGTCAAAAAAGGGGAAAATGGAAAAGGCTTGCTGTCAAGGTGGTACCCAGCGACCCTCAAAGCACGAATAGAAGCTATCGCAAGGATGCGCTATAAATTGGAGTTCATTGAGGGAGATGGTTTAGCTCTTCTTGAGAGTACTCGGTTTGAAAGAGGCACTGTCTTTTTCATCGACCCGCCTTACACCGCTGCAGGTAGAAGGCTCTACACATACAATGAAATAGATCATGAAGCGCTTTTCGACATTGCACGCCGACTAACCGGTGATTTTCTAATGACGTATGACAATAGTCTGGAAGTCCGGAAGTTAGCAGAGCGGTACCGGTTTGCGCTGCGTGAAGTGCCTATGAAGAGCACACATCACGAACAGAAGACGGAACTATTGATTGGCCGCGATCTCAACTGGCTGCCTGTTGGCGATCGATCTTTTGTCTAATCCGCTTCTCGAACTCGGTAAGCGATACGGCGGTTCCGCCAGTTAAGCCTTCCACTGCCCTCTCCAAAGTGCAATAATGTACTGAATCCAATTTGAGCTTAGCTCCCCTAACATCTTCGTCGAATCTCATGACTATCCAAGCTATATCCGCATTTGATATGTCAGCAACTCGGTCCATAGGGCCCATAGCCTTGAAGAATGAGCTATCAACTACCACTGCCATTTTCTTTCCCCATCGCCGCAGTGCAGGAACCTTGATCTGTAGCTGGGGCATGAGTCTTTTTGGCCCGCTACTGCGATAGTCTGGTCTCCGGTTGGCTGCAGGAAAAGGTAGATCGTGCTTATGCACCTTGGTTAAGGCAGCGAATTCACTCCTCATCGACGACCCGGAGAAATACACAGCCTGGATCTCCATTGCACACCACCTCAACGGCTCTGCGTGCGGGTCCACAAGGATCATGTCAATCCGACCAACATCGTCTGATTCACTGGTGTCGCTGGACGGATCACCGGGTATTCGCTCAAGAAACCCAACTTCCTTAACTAAGACCGGGTTAGGATTTCCGAGGATCATTTCGCCCACGATGGAAAAAACCATCCCTTCTTCTAGAAACCTATGTGGACAGGTGGTTCTCAGTTCGCCATCTGAACCGGTGGGTACGTGCACCACACCGGAAGTACTGTCCAATTCATAGAGTCTAATTGAACACACACCACCGTCTTTAGTACAGGAGGCTCCTCCCCGAGGCGGACATGACTGTAATGCACGTTGGGATTTCACCTTCAGTTGAAGTTGAGCAAGTTTCTTGCGCTCAGCTTCTGAAAGTTCGACATAGGATCGACCATACCACTCACCGATACCAAACCGCCGAACGATTTTCTTGGTCTTCTTGTCCGTTCTCATGTGTCATCTCTCAGCTGAAAGCCTCGTTGCGTGCTGCGTTCCCAATGCCCAACATCCGCATGTGACAACATCATGAACAAGAACCGATTCTGCCGACAATTTGTCCAGATAAATTTGTGAATTTGCAAAGCGCGACCATAATGTCCAAAGATAGTTGCGCCCTCCCCCATCCTTCGTATATTCGCTCCCACCCATGGACTGGCTGCTTGATGATCTCAATCCGGCGCAGCGCGAGGCTGTGCTCACCACCGATGGCCCCCTCCTGGTGATTGCTGGCGCCGGCTCCGGCAAAACCCGCGTGCTCACCCGACGGCTGGCTTATCTGCTGATGCAGCGTAAGGCGGAGCCTTATCAGATACTCGCTGTTACCTTCACCAACAAAGCGGCAGGGGAGATGCGCGAACGAGTTAACAAGCTCATGCAGACCGAAATTCCGGAACTCCAGGTCTCGACTTTCCACTCCTTTTGCGCCCGGTTCCTCAGGCGGGAGGCCGCGTCGCTCGGCTACGACTCCCAGTTCACTATCTTCGATGAGGATGATGCCCTCACTCTGGTCAGGAACAGCATCAAGGAACTCGGCATCAACGATAGCCAGTTTCCCGCCAAGGGGCAGTTGCGCAAAATCTCCGATGCCAAGAATGCGCTCGTAAGCGCCGAAGATTTCGCCTCGCGGGCACAGGGGTATTTCGAGTCTCGCACCGCCGCCATTTACTCGCTCTATCAAAAGCGATTGCGCGAATGCGACGGCATGGATTTCGACGACCTCCTGTTCAACACCGTCTCCATCCTCGAGCACAACACTGAAATTGGCGATAAGTACCGGCGCCGGTTTCGATACCTTCTGGTCGATGAGTACCAGGACACCAACCACGTCCAGTATCTGATGCTCAAACATCTGCTCGGCGAACACCAGAATATCTGCGTCGTTGGCGACGAAGATCAGTCCATTTACGGCTGGCGCGGGGCGGATATCCGCAACATCCTCGAATTCGAGAAGGATTTCCCCGGTGCGAAAATTATCAAGCTCGAACAAAACTACCGCTCTACCAGCAAGATTCTGGCGGCCGCTTCATCCGTCATTAAAAATAACATTGCACGCAAGGGGAAAACGCTGTGGACCGAAGGAGAACCCGGCGAGCTTATTCAATTGATACTGGTAGACTCGGCCGAGGATGAGGCGGTCCGCATAGTCGACCAGATTGCTGCCAATCAGACTCGCACGGCGCTCAAGAACACGGTCATTCTATATCGCACCAACGCGCAGTCGCGACCGTTCGAAGAGCAGCTTCGTCGCCAGAACCTTCCGTACCAGATTGTCGGCGGCATCGGGTTCTACCAGCGCAAAGAAATCAAGGATATCCTGGCGTATCTCAAGTTGATCGTGAATGTCAAAGATGATGTCTCCTTCGAACGGGTAATCAACTACCCCAAGCGAGGGATAGGCGACAAGACGGTCAGCGAGATTGCGGCCATCGCGCGACGCGAAGGAAAATCATCGTATGAAGTTGTCCTTTCCGGCTCGCACTATCCTGAACTGGCCGGCAAAATCAGACGTATCGAGCCGTTTGTGTCGCTGGTCGAGTCCTACCGTCAGCGCGCTCAGTCCGTTTCACCAGAGATTCTTATCGAGGACCTGGTAACGGAACTGAAAATCATCGAAGATGTCATGTCCGAAGACAAGATCATTGGACAGACAAAGGTTGAGAATATCGAGGCGTTTATCGAGGGGGCAGCCGAGTATACCTACGACAACTCGGAGGCGCGGCTCGTGGAGTACCTGGCCGATATCTCGCTCTTTACCGATCTGGACAACTACCGCGAGATCGAGGACAAAGTCACCATGATGACCCTGCATTCGGCCAAGGGACTGGAGTTTGACACGGTATATCTGGTCGGTTTGGAAGAAGGGCTGTTTCCGCTTCAGCGCACATTAACCGAAGCAATGCAGCTCGAAGAAGAGCGCAGGCTTTTCTATGTCGGCGCCACTCGTGCCCGACGATACCTGAATCTCTCCTGCGCCCGCACCCGGTTTCGATTTGGCGAGGTGGAGTCTGTACCGTCTCGGTTCATTGCTGAAATGCCTAAGGAGCTTCTGGAATCCCACGACTTCCGAAGGCCCAGCGCGTGGGCTGCCTACGGTGCTCCGGCGACCGTTTCGACCAACACTGCTCGCACCGGCTCCGGCAATGGTGAGCGGTATTACGAATACGAAGAGAACGAGACGTTCAAAGTCGGACGGTTGGTATCCCACCCCACCTTCGGTCGCGGCAAGATTGTCAGCGCCGAGGGGTTCGGCGACTCGTTGCGTCTGGAGATCATGTTCACGGGGATCGGTCTCAAGAAGATCATGGCCAAATTCGCGAAGTTGAAGGTGGTGGGGTGACCAAGGGCAAGCTATCATTGCGCGGCAGCACTCGGCTTGTACTTCTCCTGATAGTGACTCTTCAGATCCTTGTATTGCTGTAAACCGGTTACAGCCTGATCACATTCAAAATCTCCATCAGCATCAGCAATTGCCTTGCCCAGATTCTCGGGAAGATTAATCTTCTTCAACATGCCGAATGTGTCTTTCAGAGCTTCCACTCTGCCAGCCCGAGCCTGTGCACGGGCAAGGTTGTAATACGTGCCATATGGGAAACCGCCGTATGCCAAATGCACCGCTTCTAAACAGGCGCTTTCAGCTTCGAGGAAATGCTCCTTGCGGTTCTCGGCGATACCAAGGCGAATTAACTCCACTCCCAAATTGTGAAGAACCATGAAGTTGTTGGGGAAGAGTTGATTTCCGTCTTTCAACACAGCGATAGCCTCCTCGCGCTTTTTCTGTACTGATAACCCTTGAGCTTGGACCAGAATCTTCTGGAGTTCTTTCAGACTTCGATGTACCGTCTCATGTTCTGCAGGGGCCGGAACTGGTTCTTTACTTTCAAGGTCTTTCTTTTCAAGACTCAGCTTTAGCCAAGGAGTATCGATGTTTCTCTTTGGAATCTCCCTCGCGAGCACTTGAAGGAATTCCTTGATTGGCCTTCTGAGAAATAAGGCTCCTAATAGGACCAACAATGGCCACGCTAGTATATCCAACCAGCGCACGATGTTGTCGATAAGCTGAATCATTTCCATATTCCCTCATCGCGATGTTTCGCCACCCGAGATCAATGTGTAAACCAAGAGTTCAGGTCAGCGTTATCTCACTGGAAGTGTAACCCATCTAAAATGGTGATTCAAGGGAAATTCCCTACTGTAGAAAATGTGGAAGAAAGCGGCTTGACCTCACCCTTTACCCCCACAGGTGATACAGCACAACTATCACCGTCAACAACCACAGGCAGACCGTCAGCAATATCGGCTTGTCGGTGAACATCAGCTTGGTCGGTGAGCCCCCCTTTTCCTCTTTGTGAATCAAATACAGATATCGGAAGATTCCGTACACCACAAACGGAATAGTCACAAACAGATTCTCCGTTCCCAGCTTCTGCGACACCTCCGTTGAGAACGTGTACAGCATGTACATCACGACTACTGATGCCGTGGTCACACCCATCAGTTGGTCCAGTAGATAAGGCGAATACCGGCTAAGACTTGTGCGGTGTGTTGCCGCCCCTTCTTCCAGCAGCACCAGCTCGTGCCGCCGCTTGCCAAATCCCAGAAACAACGCCAGCAGCAGCGTGTTGATGAGCATCCATTTGGAGGCCGGGACATCGATCGCCACCGCCCCGGCATAGGCCCGAACCACGAAACTGATCGCCAGCGTCATGACATCGACAATGACGACATTCTTCAAAAGCAGCGAATACAGCAGATTCACCACTACAAACGCGATAGACACGAAAACGAAATTCGTATTGATGAACCAGGCCCCTAGCAACCCGACCACCAAAAGCAACAGTGCCAGGATAGCAGCAGTGCTCGGGCTAACCGCCCCCGAGGCGATAGGCCGATCCTTTTTTGATGGGTGCTGGCGATCTTTGTCCCGATCGACGAGATCATTGAATGTGTAAACAGCTGACGACAGCAGGCAGAACAGCGCCGTTGCGGCGAGTGCCAATCCGATGCGGTGCGTGTCCTGTATCTCCCCGGCGAATACGAGCGCGGCCATGACCACACTGTTCTTCACCCATTGGCCGATACGGGCCAGCTTGATTAGATTGGCAAACATACTTATCTCATCTCGCCCCGCCGGTATCCGTTAATCGCCAAACGGCAGCGCCCTCTCGATGGCGGGATAGAATACATCCAGATACACCACACCCCGGGCGGTGGCATCGGCCAGTTTCTCTCCCGGAAGGAACGGCGTGGTCAGCCGAACGATAGCGGCATCGGTGGGACGCAGCAAGAGCGAATTTTTCATCAGATCCCATTTCAGTGCGAACTCGTTGCGGATGCCGCCCCCGCGCGTCTCAAACCAGTAGAACATAAGTTCACGCTGCTCTCGGTCGGCGATTATCAACCGATTGATGTTCTTGGTGCCGCCGTCCGGTAGCGACAGCGCAAACGGCTCCAGGCGGTCGATCCGCCACCCGCCCCCGGGAAGACAATGTTTTGGAGAATGTATCTGGCTGCCGTATTTCTGTGACTGAAAATACGCCACAAATAGCCAATACGATTCACCCTGGTTCCCCCGATACAAACGAAGCGTTGTGGTATCAGCCTTCAGTATGTCGTAGCTGTACGCCTCGAACCGCCTCTCCTCACCCACGTACTCCTTCTCCGCATACGGTATTGTCTCGAATACCGGCGGACGGTCCGGCAGATGCTCTTTGTACCGAAGGTAATTGCCGAATGCCCCGCCGGCCACCACGAGACAGCAGGCTATAACAATCGAGCGGCTCATTTGAATAACTTCCTCAGGATGAACCCCTCAATGAACAGAAAAACAAACGCCACGACAAATACCGACATCCCCATGATCGAATGAATCGGCTCCTCCGCAACCTCGTTGCTCACTCCGTAGGCTAGGATCGATGTCACGAACACCCGGAATACATTGGCGATTACCGCGATCGGGATAGTCGACAGAAAGAGTATGCTCTTGGCCAGAAAGCCCCGCTGGGTCATATACGCATACAGCGCCCCGAGCGCCAGAAGCGACACCAGCGACCGCATCCCCGAGCAGGCCTCGGCAACCTCCAGCGAATAACCGGGCAGGTGGATGATATTTCCCTGCCGCACTACTCCCATGCCAATAATATTGAGCACAAACACCGTAATCTTGCTGGCCAGCACCTGCATCGGAAATGTCGCCGCGAAATAGATCACGTACGGGATCGGAATCATAAACAGTAGGAAGAAGAACTCGAACCAGCCTTGCTTAACCAGTTCGCGTCCGAATAGATAGTACGTGAGTCCGAACAGCACCACCACAAACGAGAACCGGACCACGAAATACTCCGCCGCTCCGTTGCCGAGGATGAATAGAACGAGTCCAAGTATCACGACCGCCAGCCCGCGGCTGTCCACCGTGTGAGCAACAGCCGCCAGCTCGTTTCGCTTTTTCCATAGCAGGTATCCGGACACCAGCGGGATCAGGAATCCATGGGAGTAATTGTCGTCGTGTGCCCAGTCCCAGATCAGTTCGCTCAAGACCGGAGCGTAGAAAGCAAGCAATAACACGTAGGGGAGGGCCGTCATCCAGACAGGAAGCCGCTTGGCGAGTACCTGGTTCTCCATGGTGCGCTCGAACATAGTCTCTGGTCGGACCCTTGCCAACAACTATTCCATTTTCGTCACCCGACCGCCGCATCTGAACCAGCCGGTCATTCCCGCATTGTCCATGTAAAACCCCTTTTTCCGGACCGCTCCGGCACGTATACTACCGCCATGACCCGTACCAGACACCAGAAAGAAAAAAACCGCCACTACGCCCTGTTCCTGAACCGAAAGGCCTCTGGTTTCCAGGCCCGGACAATTGAAAAGCTGACCAAGGCCATCCGCCAGGCAGGAGCCTACTACACCATTCACGAGCCGGACTCGGCCATGACCCTCCTCAAGCAGGCACAGCAGGTGAAACAACTCCACGCCACGGCTGCCGCCGGCTCTCCCGCAGTTCGCGGACGCGGTGACATCACGGCACTGGTCGCGTGTGGCGGCGATGGCACTGTCAATCTGGTAGCACGAGCCGCCTCGGAGCTTGACCTCCCGGTCGGCGTGTTGCCGCTGGGCCAGTTCAACAATATCGCTCGCCATCTCTACGGCGAGCTAACACCAGATACGGCCGTTGCCAAAATTGTCAAAGCCGACTACCGCACATTCGATATCGCCACCGCCGCCGACCAGCCGTTCATTGGCGCGGTCGCGCTTGGTTTTGTTCCGGAACTGGCCAGGACCATGGAAGGTAAAAAACTGCCGCGCTTCGGACTCGGATGGTCCCAGCTTGGCGCCAAAGCGGCCGCCAACGTGCAAATGACCAAGAGCATTATCCGGGTCGATGCTTTCCGCTTCGAAGTCACCCCGGTCATGATCAACATTCACCTGCTGCCGTATGCCGCCGCGCTGCCATTCTCTCCCGCATCGCTGACCGATGACAACCAGTTGGAGGTGGCGTTTGATGTCGGCACCAAAGTGGGAGATTTTTCCGCCATCACGCGTTTAATCTACAAGAAGAAGTTTCTGTTCGGCGACGAACTACGCATGTACCGTGGCCACGAAGTGACCATCCAGCCGACCAAGGGGAAAACGCTCTACCTCGACGGCGAGCTGATTCCGCTCCCCACCAATTTCGTATCGATCAAGATGACAGACCGCAAGGTCAAACTGTTTTGCTGATATGTGGCGCCTGGCGTCAATCCTCCCGTTAGCTCTGATAGCATCGATCGCTGTCCGTGCTGCCGATTCAACTCTTGTCAAACCTGATCACCCGGATACGGTTCTGTATGTCCCGATCCCGGACAGTTCCGCCTCGGTGCAGGTGACCAACGCGGTGAATTTCGAAGGACGTCTCACGCAGAACCCAACCGCCGCGTTGTTCAAGTCGATGTTTGTGCCTGGTCTGGGTCAGCTCGGCAACCGGCGGTATGTCAAAGCCGCGGCAGTCGTGGGGCTGCAAGTCTGGTTTGTCAGTTCGGCGATCCATTATGGCAGTCAGGCATCGGACTTGAAGGCTGAATTCAATAGCACGCCGTTGAGCGACAAGGATACCCGCAATTTCTGGCACGCCAAATACGAGGAGAAAGCGAAAGCGCGGAACAAGTATATCTGGTTTGCCGGGATTACGACGTTTGTGTCGATGTTCGATGCCTATGTCGATGCCCACTTATCCGGCGCCCCCACCGCCCACCGCAACGAGAAGCTTTCGTTTGACTTCACGTCCCCAACGGGTGACGGCGTGGGAGCGACGCTGGCGTATCGATTTTAGGGGATGCTGTGCCCACCTTTGTCATTCCGGCCGTCGAGAGCCGGAATCCAGCTCTTTCCCGTTGCCGGGTGCCCCACCGCTATGCGGTGGGTTTCTGAATAGTTGACAGACACATCCTCTAACGTTTGATTGTTCGTATGACCCAATTCAGGCACTATGGGCCGGGTGCCCCACCGCTGTGCGGTGGGTTTTTGAGGATGAGGTTGCGCTTTGAATCAAACCCACCTCGAAGAGGTGGGCCACCCGCCCGATAGTTGACGGCGTTGGCGCGACGGTAGCGTGGTGGTTTTAGCACCTCGCTGTCTATGGAGGCTGGTGGATTCAAATTCGACCATAAGCGGTCATTCCAGTATGCGATTGAAACGTATGGCTAAGCTCCTTCCTGTTGGTATTCTCATTACTGGACTACTGATCTTTTGTGATGCGTGTCTCTTGCACAAAGGGGCCCAGATCGATTGGCCAAAACGTTATGAGGTTGCCAGAGTAGACGGCTATCATGTCTTCGATTCGGCAGAGGTGCGAATGGTTCTAGTGTCCTGTATCTAACGCTTCTTTACATTTGGATATTTTCTTCATGATGGCCTCGACCGAGGCGGTCCAGACGAAGGCCTTGGGGTGCTGGTTGTGGGAGTCGATGTAATCACGTATAGC